>NZ_JBBPAQ010000002.1:0-22639 GCF_038009025.1 Paenibacillus sp. FSL R7-0297 | reverse complement strand
CTGTGCCTAAAAAAAACAGTCCCAGCAAGGGTTTGGAATTATGAAATTGACTCTTATGTACAACAATTCCCGATTATAGCAGGGATCAGGGAAGCTGGCGGGTAATCAGGAAGTTACTCCTGTTCCCGGACAAATCCCTCTTCCGCCAAATACTCCTCGGCTTCTTCTACGGTTTCGAATGCCATCTCCAGCTGGAGACCTGCATACAGGTACCACAGATCTTCCTCGAATCTTAGACTCAGCGTGTGGCCATCCTCATTCTTCCATAGGGATTCGGCACCAGTCTGTACTTTTTTCTTTCTTTTGGCCGGGGCCGGGGCATCGGGGATGAACATGGATAGAGACGTAATCGAAGCATCCACCAGTTCCCGCAGTTCGGCTTCCGAATAATCCCTGATGTTCACCAGACCTTTGTCATCACTCTCATAGCCCCGCAGCAGGCCGGCATACACAAAGCCGTTGCCGTTAGGGTGGATGTGGGAAGCGACGGTTTTCTTGTCTTGCCGGCTCTCCTCGAAATGGTAGTTCACCCGCCCAAGCGAGACATTCCGCCGTTCCAGCTGGGGATAGGAATCAAGAATAGCTAATTTCTGTTCAAAAGTAAGCATATGCAGCCTCCGGTTCGCATTTTCGTCAGTTGATTATACCATGCCGGCGGGCAGTGGACTATATAGCCTGCCGGAACTGTTCCGGCACTTCTGCACCTCAACCGGCAAGCGGCAGCCGCAGCACGAACGAGCAGCCCTGCGTTGGGGTGCTGCCAAGCTCAAGGCTGCCCCCCATGGCTTCGGCGAGCAGCCTGCTGAAGGTCAGGCCAAGCCCGAGTCCACGCAGCACGCTCTGCTTGGCGGTGCTGCGGAAGAAGGCTTCGAAGATCAGCTCCCGGCTCTCCGGATGAATACCCGATCCGTTATCTGTCACCGTGATTTCAGCGCTGCCCTGCGGCGTGGCCGCAAGCTCCAGCGTTAATTGAAGCTTGCGGTCCTGCGCCTTCGCCTGCACGCTGTTGTTCAGCAGATTGACGATAATCTGCTGGATACGCAGCGGATCTCCCCGCAGAAACAGCCGGCTCTCCGGCAGATGTAGAACGGGCGCGCAGACATCCTCCCCTTGGGTCAGCTTCCATTGATAGAGAATTTCCTCCAGCAGCGGAGCGGCCTCCAGCCTATCATGACGGACAGCGACAATGCCCGCTGTCAGCGCGTTATAGTCGAGCAGATCCGCGACCATACGCTGCAGTCTCTCGGCTTCGAGTAAGGCAATGCCCAGGAACTCCCCGGCCTCATCCCCCTCGACCACACCCTCGCGGACCGCATGAAGCAGTCCTTTAATGGAGGTGACCGGGGTCTTCAGTTCATGGGATACTCCGGCCAGCATGACGGCCCGGGACTGCTCGAACTGCTGCAGCTTGCCCGCCATCTCCTGGAAGGATACCAGCAGTTCATGGATTTCCCGCTCTTTGGCTCCGGTCTCCAGCACGATGTTATACTGGCCGCCGCTAATCTGTGCAGCAGCGGAAGCAACCCGCTGAATCGGCTTGGCCAGCTTGATCGACAAGAGATAGATTGTCAGCCAGCTCAAGATGATCAGGAAGACGATAATAATCGAGAAGAAGGTAATCTCTTCTGGCGGGATATGGCGCAGGGAGCGGGTGGTCTGCATGACGAACACTTGTCCCAGAATGCCCTGTTCCCCCCGGATTTCGGCTGAGGCCGCTTTGTATTCCGGGCTGCGTGAATCCGTTAGCGTGTCATTCAGTTTATAGCGCATCTCCTCTTCCGTCAGCGGAGGCTGGGAATACAGCATCTCACCTTGCGGTCCGGTAATGATAACGCACATCTCCGCAGTCAGCTTGAAGAACCGCTTACGGTCCTCGACCAGCTTATCCAGACCTTTAGTGATGGCCAGTTTCCCGTCCGGGCCGACGCTGCGGTCGGCAATCTCTTGCGCCAGCAGTCCGGTGGTCTGCATCCGGTTGTTCATCGCCTCCTGCTGAATCCACCAGAAGGTCACCAGTGCCGTAAGCAGCAGCCCGCTGCTGATAATCAGCAGATAGCGTACGGTCCAGTAGGAGAGGATCGAGGTGGGCTTCTTTGCTTTTGAATGCTCCTTAGTCAATGTAGAGACGATGTTCTTCCGTCTGTTATTCATGTTGTCCATAATTGATAACCTGTTCCTCTCAGGGTACGGATCTCTCCTTCGCTGTCCGGCCAGTGCGTGAGCGCCTGGCGCAGTCTTTTGATGGAGAGGTCAACGGCCCGGTCGCTGCCCTCATAATCCATTTCCCACACATGCTCCAGCAACTGTTCCCGGGTGCAGATCTGATTCGGGCGTTCGGCCAGGAACAGCAGCACGGACATATCGCGCGGACTAAGACTGACCTCAGCCCCGTTCAGAAACACGCTGCGCGCACTATAGTCGATGAACAGACTGCCGTAATGGCGTTTGCGGCTGCCGTCCGACCACTGCGAGGGGCGGCGCAGCACCGCATTCACGCGGGCGACAACCTCCTCGGGAATGAACGGCTTCGACATATAATCGTCGGCTCCGCCGTCCAGTCCCGTCAGCCGGTCATGGATGCCGTCCCTGGCCGTGAGCATAATGACAGGACAGCTGCTTTTCTCGCGGATCAGGCCCAGCAGCTCGAAGCCGTCCATGTGCGGCAGCATAATATCGAGCAGGATCAGCGAGGGTGGCGCCACCTCGAAGGCTTCCAGGGCACTCCGGCCATCGGCGGCACGGGTGACGTGGAAGCCTGCTTTTCGCAGATAAGCACTGAGTACCCGGGCAATCGCCTCCTCATCCTCAACAATCAGAATGGATTTCATCTATTCAGCCTCCTTCTCAGGCCCGGCGGGGAATAATTATCCAGGCAACGGCTAGGTGTTAGTTAAAATTACGACAATTCTACCATAACGCGGGCTGCTGTGCTTTGACTTCTTCCCGACATATTGCTTTGTTAGAATAGGAACCAAGCCTGATAGGCATACAGAGAATTGGATGGAGGGAATAAGATGAAGAAGAAAACAATCGCCTTAGCCGCAGTCGTAGTCGTTATAGCAGGAGCCATCACAGCATTCATGTTACTTAACAATACCCTGGGCAATAATGTGGAGATCGAATCTGTTATTCCTGCACAGAGTCAAGGAACTGAGACCCAGGAAGCAGGAACTGCGAACGCGGCGGCAGCGGCTGGTGCTGCAGTTACGGCAGAGCAGCTGAACGGTGCCTGGAGCATCGCGGATACGTCCAAAGT
This sequence comes from Paenibacillus sp. FSL R7-0297, assembly GCF_038009025.1. NCBI lineage: Bacteria > Bacillati > Bacillota > Bacilli > Caryophanales > Paenibacillaceae > Paenibacillus > Paenibacillus sp. FSL R7-0297. The sequence continues at coordinate 19,383 of NZ_JBBPAQ010000002.1, read as the reverse complement.
CTACTGGTCAGTGACAACTTCCAAAGAAACTGTTAACTTCGTAGACCCTTCCGTTACCGGAACCTGGAATGTGAACCTGGAGGATGCCAGCTCGATGACGGGCGAAGGAACCGTAGAGATGAGTGCGCTGGATTCCGGCAACGGCCAGCGGGACGAGCATGTCAAGGGAGCAGACTTCCTGGCAGTAACGGAGTTCCCGGAGTCCACATTTACCGTGAGTTCCTTCTCAGAGCTTCCGGCGGAATGGACGGAGGGCACAGCGGTGCCGGTTGAGCTCCAAGGTACGCTGACAGTCAAGGGGATAGAGAAGGATGTTAAGTTTGACTCGCTAGCCGTATACAGCGGCGGACAGCTTATGCTGTCGGGCACGACCATGGTCACCTTTGAAGATTTCGGCATGAGCAATCCGCATTCAATTGTACTGGATACCGAGAATAACCTTGAGGTGCGACTGGAGCTTGTACTTAGCAAATAATATAGGATTAGTTGTTAATATGAAACTCTCCCCGTCACTGCGGATTCGCGGCTGACGGGGAGAGTTTTTGGTTCGGGTATGAAATTTATATGCTATATAGCTTGAACTTGAAAATATACAATGAGGGTGGAGTGGCGGAAGAGAAGTTTGCACTGTAGGAGCGATAGCGTCCGCCTTTAGGTTTGTATTTCTACTGCGAACAGCAGTTTAAATCAGGAAATACAAACCTAACAGTGGCCCGAAGTCAAACATTCTCTGCAGCCACGGCTAATCCCCACAGTGGAATTTTCCCGGTTCAATCTATATAGTGCCTTTATCTTTATATAGAATGAACCGGACTGAGAAGCCGTTATTTCCTCCAAAAACCTCTTTATGGAGCTCAAGCGGACTGAGAATCACTTATCTTGTTTTTTTATGCCCGATACGGGGTGTGAACCGTCAATTAACGGATTCTGAGTCCGATTGGCCAGCGAATACATCTGATTTGCTGCAATAGAGGATTCTCAGTCCTTTTCACCGGCGGATGAGTTGATTTGTTAAACATTTGATGGTGTACTAAAGGGGGACCTCTATACCCGCTTGCGGGTTCAGAACAAACTCTTCACCCTCCATTTTCGAAGAAGGCACAGCCCGCCAGAACAAAGGGGAATTGGTGTGACTGCTGGTGATATTGCTTCACTTCTGAAGTATGAGCTAGCTTCAATAGATTATGGTAGATCCAATGAAGTATGATTGATTCAATGGATTATGATTTGTGGTTGGATTCATCCGGTGATCGTACATAAATATGTCTATAAATTGAATACATCCCCAAGGAGGCAATGAAGTTGGCGAATTATCCGAAACTGGTGCGTGACGGGATCCCGGCGCTGATTGCGGCGAACGGGCAGACCTGCAGGACAAGAATCATGGACGAGGAGGAATATATACGGGAGCTGCGTGCGAAGCTGCACGAGGAGCTGGCAGAGTATCTACGGGAGGACAATGACGGACAAGCGCTCGAGGAGCTGGTGGATCTGCTGGAAGTCATCCGGGCTTTGGCGGTAACCCATGGCGGGGACAGTGGTATTCTGGAACAGATCCGTGCAGACAAAGCAGAGCGCCGCGGCGGATTCAAGGACCGGATTCTGCTGCTGCAGGTGGAGAACAGGGGCTGATAGTATTGACCCGGCGGACGGCGGGAAGCGGGCAACATGTACACACCAGGCACATTTTGATAGAATCATAGGGACTAAGTTTCATTTAAGAGGAGGATTTCACTAATGACACAAGATAACGCTTACACGATAAAATGGGGCATTCTCAGCACAGGCTGGATCGCCCATCAGTTCGCTACAGATTTGGCACATGCCAGCAATGGTGTGGCTTATGCGGTTGGATCACGCACGCAGGAAAGCGCAGATGAGTTTGCCCGAAATCACGGCATCCCTGTGGCATATGCCACCTACGAGGAATTGGTCAGTGATCCTGAGGTGGATGCGATTTATATTGGAACGCCGCATCCGTTCCACAAAGAGAATGCGCTGCTCGCATTGCGTGCCGGCAAAGCCGTGCTCTGTGAGAAGCCTTTTACCGTGAACAGTGCGGAGCTGGAGGAAATCGTGGCGTATGCCCGCCAGCAGAAGCTGTTCCTTATGGAAGCAATGTGGAGCCGGTATATTCCGGCTAACGCCAAGGTTAGGGAATGGCTCGCCGCGGAGCGCATTGGCGAAGTACGGCTGGTCAAAGCGGATCTTGGATTCCGCGCGGACTGGAATCCGGAGGGACGCCTGCTGAACCCGGCCCTCGGCGGCGGAGCTCTGCTGGATGTCGGCATCTACCCCATCTCCTTCGCGTCGATGGTGTTCGGACCTCACCCGGAAGCCGTCTCCAGCACTGTACATATCGGGGAGACCGGCGTGGATGAGCACTTCTCGCTGCTGTTGTCCTACGGGAATGGTGTATCTGCTTCACTCAACGCCGGCATCCGCCTGAACCTGGACGATGAAGCCTACATCTATGGAACGGAGGGACGGATCGTAGTCAAAGGCACCCTGGTCAATCCGAAAGCAGCCGAGCTCTACGTAAACGGCGAATTAGCGGAGACGTTCCAAGATGACCGTACTTCGATCGGGTATTCTTTTGAAGCTGAGGAAGTGGGACGTTGTCTGCAGGCAGGTCTGACAGAAAGCCCGGTGATGACGCTGGATGAGTCCGTTGCGATTCTTAAGCTGCTGGACGGCGTGCGTGAACAATGGGGGCTTAAGTATCCCGGTGAATAAACTGAACCTGGCGCCATTATCCCGAAAGCTTCTGCTTCACATTGTAATCTACCTTGTTTTGTTTCTGGTGATCCCGTATTTTCAAAGCGGCGGTACCGGGGTAATGGAGGATCTCGGCAGCTGGCTGCTGCTGCTGGTTCTGGTGAATCCCACAGCCGTGCTGATCCTTGCTGCGGATTCGGGACTTAAGCTGGGTTTCAGCCTGCTGGTATGCCTGCTTCCGTTGCCCCTGTTCGTGTTATCCACCTATGTGTTGTTTGACGGAAGCGGTGCGTTGTTCTATGGCATCATGTACTCCGTAATCGCTCTGATCAGTAATAGTATAGCTGCAAGCTTAAGAAGGAGGAAAAAGGGGGAAACCAAATGACATTGAATGCTGACCGCTACCAGGGCTGCCTGCAGGGTCTGGCCGCTGGAGATGCGCTGGGAACGACCGCTGAGTTCAAAGCACCCGGAACCTTCGAGCCGCTTACGGATATTGTGGGCGGCGGGGTATTTGGTCTCCAGCCGGGACAGTGGACCGATGACACGTCAATGGCGCTCTGCCTTGCGGAGAGTCTGCTTACCAAGCAAGCCTTCGATCCTGTAGATCAGATGCAGCGTTATGTGAAGTGGTACCGCGAAGGTAAGCATAGCAGTACAGGCGAATGTTTCGATATCGGCAATGCGACACGTGCGGCGCTGCATCAATTCGAAGCCGGTGGCGAAGGGTTCAGCGGATCGGATGATCCTTATTCTGCCGGGAACGGCTCCATTATGCGGCTTGCGCCGGTGGTCATGTACTACGCAGAGAACCCTGCGGAAGCTATCCGCTATGCGGCGCTCAGTTCAAGAACGACGCATGGCGCTGTTGAATGTCTGGATGCCTGCCGTCTGCTCGCGGCGTACATCCTTGCCGGACTGCACGGGTGGAGCAAGCAGGACATGCTGGCCCCGGAGGCTTACCGGGAATGGCTGAATGAAGACAGGCTGACACCGCATATGCTGAATATTAAGTACGGCTCTTACCGGATCAAGGAGCCGCCTGATATCCAAGGCTCGGGGTATGTAGTAGAGTCGCTGGAGGCTGCACTGTGGGCTTTTCACAAATCCTCCAGCTTTGTGGAGGGTGCGCTGCTCGCTGTGAATCTGGGCAATGACGCCGATACCACAGGGGCGGTCTACGGCCAGATCGCCGGAGCGTATTACGGGATGGATGGCATACCGGCAGAATGGCAGAGTAAGCTGGCTATGCGTGAGCTGATCAGTGACTACGCCGGGCGGTTGTTTACAGAACGGGTGGAATAGAAGGAAATAGGCTGCATGAGGCAGGCTGAGCGCATCTATAACGGGCACTCAGCCTTTTTTAATTATGGAAAGGGGAGAATGGATATGGGCAAGGGTTGGCGGAAACTGCTGATATGGCTGCTGATTAATATCATCCTGGTAGTGTTGACAGACGGGATGACATTCAAATATAAAACCGGCGGAACGATATCCGGCAACGGCAATCCGGGAATTATCATGCTTGCAGCGGGATGGCTGTTTGGCATTATTCTTTTGTGCAGTGCGGGCCTGGTGCTCTACAGATTATTCCGGTTGAAAGCCGTATTCAGCCTGCCAAGTCTGTTGATCGCTGTCTCTGCGCTCGTTGTGCTGCCGCTCGCCATCTGGCTGGAAACCGGATACATCGATGCGTTGAGAGTACATCTGAGGGGTTTTACCAGAGATGAGGACTCCGTCGTATTCCGCTTCGGCTGGATTAACCAATATACCAACAACCTGTTCTATAATGCTTATATTTTAGCCGGCGGGATCGCCCTGGTTATCCTTGTGGCGTGGATGGCAGCACTGCTGCGGCGGAAAGCTGGTACAAAGTCCCGGACAAATTCCGGTTAGTCAGGAGCCGAGAGCAGCGGCGTTTTGTCGATCGGCGATCCTTTTAGGCTAGCTGAATACGATAGGGGAGATGAGCTGTACACTTGCTTGAACCAAACCTGACATGGGGTGGATGTGGAAAAAGGACAAGTACTCCGTTAATTTTTTCTGAACAAGGCGGTCCACAGAAAAGCTTCCCCAAACTGCGCATCCTGCTGCTCCATCTGGCGCATGCGTCTGAACTCTATGAGCTCCAAACTGCTGAAGAAACTCTTGAGCTTATCCTCGCTGAATCCTAATCCGCCCCGGAGGCTCCGCTGCCGGTACACCTCCCAATCGGTGATCTCCGCACCCATGGAGCCGGCCGCGAAGCAGACCAATCCGAAATACCCGCCAGGCTTAAGCGTCCTGTTCACCAATTCGAGAAAGGTTGCTCTGCGATGGGGGTAGATGTGATGGAAACATCCACTGTCATAGATGAGGTCGTAGCTGCCTGGCTCCAGGCTCAGGTCAAAAATATTGCTGCGGGCGAAATGCACCTCCACCTGATGTGTGCAGGCGCGTTCCCTTCCCCAATCTACCGCTGCCTGAGAGATGTCAATGGCATCCACGGCGTAGCCCTGCTGAGCCAGATAAACCGCATTTCTGCCGCCCCCGCAGCCTAATTCCAGCACCTTGCCGGGTGTAATATGCCGCTTGCTTACGTATTCAACCAAATTCTCATCCGGACGATCCTTGAAGAAAGGAATCCCTTTATTCCGGTCCTCGTAGAACTGATCCCACCATTGCCTTCTTCCCGAAAAAGAGAGTCAAGCATCTTCAGCGTATCCTCATGACTATAGATCGTTTCAAGTTTCATATAGCAGCAGTCTCCTTTCATTTCCTCCGCCCGGTTTAGTTGTTAATGAAGATGGAGAGTCCCGGATAGGCCTTCATCAGCTCATGACTGTGTTCATTCAGCCGTGCCTGTTCAAAGCCTGTGCCCAGAAATTCCTGATCCGGCTTAAAAGTCACACTCGTCCCCGTATCCTTCGCGATTCCAACCGTCATCAGTCCGGACTGCGGCACACCATGCCTATATTCCTGGCGGTACATTCTGCCGCCTCGCCGGATATCAACGGTAAGTCTGCCGGAGAGGGCGTTGACCACGGCAATGCTGATTCCCTGCTCAGCACCAGGCACCTTAAAAGCTCCGTCTCCATTAAATCTATGAATATCGGTCAGAATGGATTGAACAGCAGGTATATTGGAATTTGGTAGAGACGCTACCGGAATCCCCCGGCCATTGTCCGTTACGGTTACGCTTCCGTCATCATGCAGAAATATCCCGATTTCGCTGCAATATCCGGCTGCATGCTCCATCACCGGATTCTCGATAACGGCCCACAGCAGGTGATGAACATCGAAATTTTGTGCAGGACCCAGGTAGATCCCCGCGTTATTTCTTGTTCTCATCGTGTCCATATAGTCACTTGTATCCTCCAGAGTACTAACCGAAGCTAGCAGCAGGAGGAAGGGGAGGAGGCGATGAGAAGGGAAAGCATAACGGCCTCCGCTCTCCTGCACTAATAAATCTGCGCCAGTCAATGCTTTGAGATGATGATACAGTTGGCCGGTAGTGCCCATACCCAGACGCTCCACCAGCTCAATGCCTGTAAGCGGCTCCTGAATGACGGATTTCAGAATGTCCAGCCGTTGCCGGTTGCTTAATGCCGCCAGTACTTTGGCTGATTTCTCGTTGTTCACTTCGAGCAGCTGTTCCATTGGGCGCTCCTGGGGTTCCCAGCGGTAGCTTTGTCCGTTAAGACGGGCATGGCCGGAATAAAATACAGATCCGGGTCCCGCGCCGGACTGCTCCGCTTCTGCAGCTGAATTCAAAGATTCCGGCGGAGCAGCATAGGCTGCCAAACTTCTCCGCTCTGTATTCCAATGCTGGACTGCTGCCTGAAGCTCGGCCACCTGCTGCTTCAGCGTATCCAGTTCGCTGCTTAAGTCACGCGTCATGAAAGAAGATCACCTGCTTTCAAAATTATGTAATTACGTAGTTACGTAGTTACGTAGTTATTATAATTCATTAGCATTGTTTTGTAAATATTTAGGATGATAGCTTTTATGTGTAAACTAACATTACATATATTCTGAAATATTAATTACCGTGTTAATTTATCTTACGTAAATTCATTGACAACTCTACCTTTTTATCTATAATGATGTATAAGCGGTGGACAATGATGCAGTTGTTGACGTTATTGTGACATAATGTAACATTATTAATAGCTATGAAGGTGTGATCGCAATGATCGCTTCCGCCGGACAATGGAAACAGGATATTTTACGGATTTACAACGAAATCAACAAGAAGCTGTTTAACGCCGGCGTCAAGCAGCAGAAGGTCGACTTCATGGGGAACAAGATTATTATTCTATCCATTAACAGCCGGGTACCCGTACTGAAGGTGCTGGATACCCATGATGCCACGGCCAGCCGCCAGATTAATCTGGTGCTGCATGAAGTATTCAAGTGTGAAATCAAGCAGGCATTTCTGGATGAATTTCAAGTGAATATCAAGGCCGTTCTTAAAGATTATGATGTGGAGACCGAGTATTCCGGTACGATCATAATTTTGGAGAAGGACCTCGAGCATTACCTGAACGTTACGTTGGAACTCTGATCTTCCGGAGAGCCGACCTGCCGTCAGTTTTCGGACATCTGCCCTCTGGGGCTGTGTCTAAAACTGGCGGCTTTTTGTTTATCCGGGACTACAAATGCTATTAAACCTAATAAGGAGCTGAGTCTATGAAAGCAAAGATTGAGATTGCCGGTGTAAGCAAGTGGTTCCGCCGTGACGGCCAGGAGATTATCGCCATGCAGGAGACGAATCTCTCCATAGAACAAGGCAGATTTGTCAGTATAATCGGCCCCAGCGGCTGCGGCAAATCCACATTGTTCAATATCATAGCAGGTCTGATTCCGCCGTCTACCGGCCGCGTGCTTGCTGACGGTGATGATATCGCCTCAAAGACCGGATATGTCGGATATATGCTGCAGAAGGACATGCTGCTCCCCTGGAGAACGATCCTGGATAACATTATTCTGGGCATGGAGATCCGCGGGGTGCCGCGTAAGGAAGCGGTAGCCCGGGCCCAGCCGCTGATGGACCGCTATGGATTGAAAGGCTTCGGCGGCCATTATCCGGCAGAATTGTCCGGAGGCATGCGCCAGCGGGCAGCGCTGCTCCGCACGCTGCTGTACGACCGGGATATTATTTTGCTGGACGAGCCCTTTGGCGCACTGGATGCCCAGACCCGGCTGACCATGCAGAACTGGCTGCTGGAGATCTGGGAGGATTTCCGCAAGACGGTGTTATTCGTCACCCACGATATTGATGAAGCCATCTACCTGTCTGACGACATTTATGTCTTCTCCGGTCGGCCGGGCAGAATCATTTCCAAGATTACTGTGGATATGCCGCGCCCGAGACATAAGGAGGATACGGTATCTGCGTCATTCATGGAGCTCAAAGCCCATCTGCTGGACCTGCTGTCAGGCGGAGGCGAGGAGCCGGCAGCCCATATCTCGTAGAACTTACAAAACTTGTAGAAGGAGAGAACAACCATGGAGAGTGTGCAAAAGAAAGGGTATGTGATTCACAAGCTGGAGCCGGCCCCGATCCATTCGGTCAAACCTGAGAAAATGCAGAAGGAACCCGTCATCGTGGATGAAGAGGGTATGAAGCGCCGGACACAGCGGATTATCGGGATCGGGCGGCTGACGGTCGGGCTGCTGATCGTGCTCTGCTGGGAGCTGTTTACGCGGATCGGCTGGATGGATTCGTACTATTGGAGCAGCCCGGTTCGGATCCTCAGCACAACCTGGACACAGATGACGCAAGGTACTCTGCTGGAGGATATCGCTTATACCTCCAGCTCGACGGTTCTGGGCTTCATCGGCGGCACCCTGATCGGATCGCTGCTCGGTCTATCCTTCTGGTGGTCACGCAGATTCGCCGGCATCAGTGAACCGTTCCTGATCCTGCTCAATGCCATGCCGAAGCTGGCGCTTGCTCCTGTGCTGGTGATTCTGCTGGGCATCGGATTCTTCTCCAAGGTGGCGCTCGCTTTTGCCATGACGGTAGTCGTTGCAGCCTTATCGGCGCACAGCGGCGTGCAGAGTGTGGACAAGGATATGGAGAAGCTGATGTATTCGCTTGGCGCAAAGCGCCATCAGGTATTTACCAAGGTGGTCATCCCCTGGGCGATGCCCTGGATGATCAGCAGTCTGCGGATTAATATAGCCCTCTCGCTGACCGGTGCGATTGTCGGGGAATTCATCGCTTCCAGCCACGGAATTGGCCGCATGGTGATCTACGCCGGTACGATCCTTGATATCAATCTCGTCTGGGTAGGGGTTGTGGTCTTGTCTGCTCTGTCGATGGTGATGTATGCGGGAGTGGTGCTGCTGGAGAAATGGCTGTCCAAGGGATACGGGATGAAGAAGGCTTGAGGCGAGAGCAATCATTTATAAGATAAAGGGGAGAAACCAATGATGAATGTAACCAAAGTGAAGTTGTCCGCTGTCCTGCTTGCCTCTGTAATGATCCTGCTCTCCGGCTGCAGCAGCAAAGGGAATGCGGAAGTTGAAGCCGCCGCTGCCGGCAACGAAGCGGGGAAACTCAAGAAGCTGATCATTGCCGAGCCGCTGCACTACACAGGTTATCTGCCGCTGTACGTGGCGCAGCGCGAGGGGTATTTTGCCGATGAAGGGCTTGAGGTTGAAATGCTGCAGGCTGCGGGCGGCACCCATGTGACCTCGGTGGTCAGCGGGGATGCCTGGGGTGTCATCGGCGGACCGGAGTCCAATGCATTGGCGAATATCGGCAACTCGGACCCGATCGTCTCGGTCAGCAATGTGGTGAACCGCGCGAATGTCTATCTGATGGCCAAGAAAGGGACAGCCCCTGCGGGCAGCTCTGAGGAAGAGCTGAAGGCCTTCCTGCAGGACAAGAAATTGAATGCCGGACGTCATGGCGGAACGCCGAACCTGCTGACTCAATATCTGCTGCTGGAGCTTGGGCTTGATCCCCAGAAGGATGTGCGGCTGCTTGAACCGGCGGATGGCTCCACCGTGGTGGCGATGGTTCAGCAGGGGGCTGCGGATATTGCGAACGGTGCGGAGCCGCAGATCAGTGACGGGATCGCCAAGGGGGTATGGGATGAACCCTTTTACAAATTCCATGATATGGGCGACTATGCCTATTCGGTGCTGAGCGTGAAGAAGTCGACCCTGGAGAAGGACCCGGAAACGGTGCAGAAGGCGGTTAACGCCGTCGTGAAAGCACTGAAAGCCATCCAGGAGGATAAAGCTCTGGCGATGAGCGTCCTGAAGGCTGAATTCCCTACACTCTCCGATGATGCGGCACAAGCTGCGCTTGACCGGGCGTATGCCGATCAGCTCTGGAGTCCGGATGGGATGATTTCGGAGGAGGCGCTGGACAAGGACATGGACGTGATGATCAAGACCGGAATCTATAAAGGCGAATATACCTACGATGAGCTGGTCGATATGCAGTTTGTGAACAAGACAGCAGTGAAATAAGCTAAGCGGCGGGCCATAGACCTTCAAAAACTAAAGAGGTGAAGACGATGGAATTAACTGCAGATCTGATTATGCCTGATAAAACCGCACTTATTATAGTAGATGTACAGAACGATTACTGCCATGGGGAAGGTGCACTTGCCACTGGCGGAAATGATGTGTCAGACGTTCGCGAGATGATGCCGCAGCTGCATGGGTTGATCGCAGCGGCGAGGACACAGGGCGTGCCGGTGATCTATATCCAGACCTTCCATGAAAAGGCGACCGATTCGCCGGTCTGGACTTCCCGCTCCGGGCGCGGTTCGCTGGGGGTCTGCCGCAGAGGAAGCTGGGGGGCTGAATTCTACGAGGTGGCCCCGCTTCCTGAGGAGATTATTGTCAATAAACACCGGTATAGCGCCTTTATCAATACCCGCCTCGATTCTGTGCTGCGTTCGCAGCGGATCGAAACCCTGATTATGACAGGAGTGAGCACCAATGTGTGCGTGGAGTCGACGGCAAGGGACGGCTTCATGCTGGATTATCAGATTGTGATGGTTCAGGATGCCTGTGCCTCCTATTCCCGGGCCGCCCATGAGATGACGCTGGAGAACATGAAGGGCTACTTCGGCGTGGTGGCTTCAGCCGCAGACATTGAAGAGAGCTGGAAGATGTGGAATCAGCCCGCCCTGCAGCGGATGATATGAATTCACCGGTACGGTCTTCAGGGCAAGCCGTGAACCGTTCGGCGGTCAAGGTGGTTATCTGCCTCGGGGCCTTTCTGTCCAATCTATCTGCCGGTATGTTCAATATTTCGCTCATCGATATTGCGGCTGATCTGCGGTTCCCGGTGGCCTCTGCCCAGTGGATCGTCAGCATCTATCTGCTGGTGATCTCGGTGCTGCTGCCTGTAATGGGCCGGCTGGGAGACAGGTTCGGCCGCCGTAAGGTGCATAATCTGGGCCTGTTCGCTTTCGCGGCGGGCGCCCTGGGCTGTGCGCTTGCCCAGAACGAAGCCATGCTGCTTGGCTTCAGAGTCATGCAGGGAGCCGGGGCCTCCATGTATCAGGCGACCAATATGGCCCTCATTGTCTCTGTATTTCCAGCCGGGCAGCGGGGCAGGGCACTTGGGCTGATGAGCACCTTCGTCGCTGCCGGCTCCATGGCAGGTCCCGGTCTGGGCGGGTTCCTAATCCAGTGGTTCACCTGGGAGAGCAACTTCTGGCTGCTGGCCGTAGTGGCGGCGGGCGTAGGCGTGCTTGCGCACAGGCTGATTCCCCGGGATACGGAAACGGCCGGGGGCAGGCTGGATCTCGCCGGAGCTGCCTGGTTTGCGGCCTGTCTCTCCTCGCTGATGATAGCCTTCGATCTCGGCGGCCGCTCCTCATTCCTGTCTCTGCCCGTGCTGCTGTTGCTCGCAACTTCAGCCGGAATGGCGGCTGCTTATACGGCACATGCCCGCTTCTCCCGCAGCAGGGATAAGAGGGGGCCGCTTGGTGAATTCCCGCCAGCGGACAGCGGTGTCAGCCTGTTCACTGACCGGAGCTTTGCCGCCGGCATCGCCATTACGGTTATCACGTATATGGCGGCCTTCGCCGCACAGCTGGCTTTGCCCTCGCTGCTGCGTATATCCGGGGCCGAGCCTGCCTGGGTGGGGCTGATCATGATTGGATATCCGCTGGCGCTGGTGGTGACCGCTCCTGTCAGCGGGAGCATCGCGGACCGCAAAGGGCCGCTCGGCATCCTTACCGCCGGACTGCTGCTGATGAGTGTCACGCTGCTGGCGCTGGGCTTCGGCTCACCTGTGCTGAGGACAAGTGCAATGGTGCTGCCGGTTATGCTGCTCGGCTGCGCAATGGGGATGATTACTTCACCTAACACAAGTATTGTTATGGGGCAGGCGTCGAAATCGCAGCTTGGCCGGGTCAGCAGCCTGCTCGCCTTGTCACGCAACATTGGCATGATGTTCGGCACGGCGGCAGGCGGATTGATGATTGGTGACAGAGGCAGTCCGAACGGGAGCTTTCTGGCTGTATTCGCTGTCTGTGCAGCCGCAGTAGGCCTTTCTTCAGTCTGGCAGCTGTATTCTTTCCGTCACAGCAGCAAGCGCAAAGCGGCGGAACAACTCCATATACCCTATAAATAAGAAGGAGCCTCTGCCCGCTGGGCGGAGGCGCCATAACCGGCTAAAGTAATTTTCAGCATTGAAAAGAAATACCGATGTTGGTATGGTGAAATTGCCCGTGTAAATATATGGTTATCTTATGAGATTCATAGCCTACTACGATCTGTCGCTGCGGTATATTATTCACCGCGTGAAGGATGATCAGGAGATCCGCATTCAGTATATTTTTACAGGTAAGGTTGCAGCGGGCCATTCTGCAGGATTGGGAAGGACAGGTGAAACGATGAAGGACAAGGTTTCCATTCTCGGGGTTCCATTCTCCAAGCTGACGCTTGAACAGACAACCTCGCTGCTGGACAGGCACATCGGGGGCGGACAGGGAGGGGTGTTTCACCTGATTACAGCGAACCCGGAGATTACATTGGCCAGTCAATCGGATGGGCGGCTCCGGGAGATTATCTGCTCGGCGGATCTGATCGTGCCAGACGGGATCGGGATTATAATGGCAGCTCGAAGACAGGGCAATCCTATTCCGGAGCGGGTGACCGGCTACGATCTGCTGCTAAGCCTGCTTGTGAAGGGGAATGAGCAGGGCTGGAGTTTCTATTTTCTCGGGACGGATGAAGTGACCAGCGGACAAGCGGTGGAGAGAATTGCCCTGCGCTATCCGCAGGTGAAGATTGCCGGAAGGCATCACGGATTCTTTACGGCAGCCGAGGAGCCAGGGGTTATCGCCGGTATTCAGCAGGCCAAGCCGGATATTCTCATTCTTGCGATGGGCGCTCCCTATTCGGACAAATGGCTGTATAAGCATAAGGAGGCGCTCAGCGGGGTTAAGGTTGTGTTTGGCGTTGGCGGCAGTCTGGACGTAATCTCGGGCAAAGTGAAGCCGGCACCGGCCATCTGGAAAAAGCTGAATCTGGAGTGGGCCCACAGGCTCCTGTTCGCACCTGTTGCCAAAGGCCAGAAATCACGCTGGCGCAGACAATCCGCCCTGCCCAAATTCGTCTACCGGACGTTGATCCGCAAATGAAGGAGACGATTCAATTAAAGAGTGTTGAACAGGAAAGGGGCAGAGTTCATGTCTAAGAGCTTTGAAGTGGTACTCAAAAAGGTAGTCGATCATTCTTACATTATTGAGATTGGCGAGGGTCTGTTCGGTTCCCTGATCCGCGATCTGCAGCAGGGACTTCTGCCGGATGTAAGCAAGTTCGCCATTATTACCGATTCTACGGTCGAGCCGCTGTACGGCCGTCCCTTACTGGAGCTGCTGCGGCGTAGCGGCTTTCAGGCGGATTTATTTTCTTTTCCGGCCGGAGAGAGCTCCAAAACCCGTGCAACTAAGGCACTGCTGGAAGACCAGCTGTTAAGCCAGGCCTACGGGCGGGATTGCTGCATTATTGCCGTGGGCGGCGGAGCCGTAACGGATCTGGCGGGTTTTCTGGCCGGCACCTTTGGCCGCGGGGTCCCTGCCCTGAATTATGCAACCACTCTGCTGGCAGCGGCAGATGCCTCTGTCGGCGGCAAAACAGGCGTGAATACACCTGTCGCCACGAACCTGATCGGCGTGTTCCACCAGCCCCGCAAAGTGTACATAGACCTGGCAGCATGGCGCACCCTTCCAGCCCGTGAGTTCCGCAGCGGCCTGGCGGAGACGATCAAGCATGCCTGCCTGGCCGATGAGACTTTCTTCCGTTACCTGGAGGAGAATATCGGCAGGATCATCTCAGAACAGGGTGGGCTTATCCTGGATGCGGACGTGTGCGGACATATCGCGCTGACGAACTGCCGGATCAAATACGAAGTGGTGGAACAGGATGAGCATGAGAGCAACCTGCGGCAGATTCTGAATCTGGGTCATACGGCAGGCCGGGCGCTTGAGGCGCTCAGCGGCTACCAGCTGCTGCATGGTGAGGCCGTTGCAGTCGGGCTTGTCATTCAGGCCAGGCTGGGTGTGAAGTATGGATATATGACGGCTGAGCAGGCTGATCGTGTAGTCTCACTGCTGAAGAAGGCAGGCTTGCCGACGGAAATCCCGGATTCTATTTCTAACAGGGCACTGGTGGACAAGATGTACACGGACAAAAAAGTGCGCAGCGGCCGTATCCGCTTCGTCTTCCAGGACGGCATCGGAGAGATGAAGCGTTTCGCAGACGGCTCCTATTCGGTTCCGGTTGAAGAGGCGGATATCATGGAGCTGCTGGAGGAAATACGCGGCAACTGATGCATATAAAGAGTGCCGCGCTTTATTTTAACCGATCGGGAAGTTGTCCCCTCCATGTTCCGCAAAAGAAGACGCAAGAGACAAACGGCAGAATCACCGTTCATCTCTTGCGTCTTCTGGCATGCCCGGATCATCCGCCGGATCAGGGTATCTGAATGCTTAAACTACCAATCGAATCTACAATAAAAACAGGTACATACTGCTCGCCGGCATCCGTCTGCGCATGGTCATAGCCGTTCTCGAACTGGCCGCTGACGACAGCTAATCCGGTAACCCCGCCGGTTTCGCCTTGAAGGATCAGATAACGCCCGTTCGAGCTGGCGACCGTTCTTCCGGCAGAGTCGATGTATACATCACAGGAGAGCGTCACCTTCTCATAAGGATGAAGCTCCAGCTGTGTAGCGTCTATAGGGGTATACGTAACCTCCCGGTAGATTTCCGAGAACTCATACGCGCCGTTCACCTGGCGGAAAATGGCCGTCTGCCCGTCTTGACCGTCGGCGAGGTCTGTATCCGATACGCGGATGGAGCCGTCTTCTGCCATCAGCTCATAGCTGCTGCCGGCAAAGCTGAACAGCTGCGAGATCCCCTCGGGCCTAATGGTGTAGGCTGTAAACGTACGGCGCCCGTCCTCACGGCTGCCTATAGCTGTAACTACAGGTACTTCTGAATAGACAGACAATGACTCGTCAAAAGTAAGCTCTATCAGCGCAGCCGCATCCGGAATGGTGCCGCCGGTGCGAGTGGAGAGGGTTCCGTCATCGCTCATATCGGCGTAGACCAGCCTGCCGCCGGCGTCCACTCCGGCCACAGCCACCTTAGCGCCATAGCGTCCGGTGACGGAGGCCGTAAGGGTATAGCTGCCTTGCACATCTCCCCCGGGCAGCAGCCGCACCGGTTCAGCGGTATTCCAGGCGAGTGTCGCAGCGGCAACCGCCTCGGAAGTGTCCTGCAGCGGATTCAGATCCCCGTAGAGCCGGATGGCTTCGGCATATTGTCCACCCCGGACCTGGCGTGCCGCCTCGCGGAGCAGCCTGGTGGTGCTGCTGTCGATCAGCTTCAGAACCTTAGAGGATGCTATACCCGCAGACTCTGCATACTTGCGGTAGGCCACAGCGTGTCCGGCGAAGGCGGCGGTATGATCGCCGTCCAGGTCCTTGCTCAGAATAAGTGTGGTACTTTCCTGAGCCTGATCCGCTATCCAGTCCGCTGTATAACTATGGCTTTGATAAGCCTCTTCCATAGATAAGGCGCTGTCCAGTATAGGCTGGAAGCTTCCGGCTGCTGCCAGAGCCTTCAGCCTGGCGGTGTCATGAGCCTCGAATTTCGCAGCCAGTAATTCTTCCTTGGCCCCGGGCCCGCCGTAATAGGCATCGGGGATTTGCAGCAGGCTCCATTTGACACTCTCTGCGCTTCCGGCGCCGGTCGTGTTATTCGCTGCGTTCTTCTGGCTCTCCGTGAGCCCGGCAAGAAACTGTTCCTTGAACTGCCGGAACCCTGCCGTCATCTTCTCCGAAATGCCTGAATCAGCAGACAGCTGTCGATAATAGACCTCATAAAGTCCTCCCGTAACCATATACTTGCTCTTCAGGCTGAGCAGGGAGGCGTAACTCTCCATATATCCGGTGAAATCCTTGACCGTTAACTGGTCTTCCAGGGTTAATACCAGTCCCCGTAGGCTGCTGCGTATAGCCGTTATGGGAGCGAGCTCTTTAAGCCGTGCGTTAATCTGCTCTTCCTTGTATAAGATTGCCGTGTTTGCCGCTGCCAGCCGGTACTGGTTCTCGGCAGCGATAAGCTCTCCTGCAGCATACTGCCGCTCAGCCTCACGCACGGTCTGAATCTTGTCCTCTATCGCCAGGGCCTTCTGTCCCAGCAGAACCAGCATGAAGATACACAGAATGATCATAATATTCCGCAGGGTTAATGCTTGTTTGATCGTCATATAGTATAGCCCCTTTATTCGGATATAAGGATTGCGCGTGCTGCCAGCTATCATCCTTATACTTCAGGGTCCCACCGGTACTTGAGCTCGCGGATTTCCGCCACCTTGGCATCCAGGCCGTTCCACGGCTCATAGGGGTTCGCAGCGATCAGCCGGGATAAGCGCAGGAAGCGGTCCTTGGGCAGCTCCTGTACATATCTTCCGATCAGTCCGGAATAGAGCAGCGCATAACGCTTCAGGCGAACGGCGGCCCCGGCAACGACTGTCAGAATAGCCAGCCCTTTGTCCATTTCGAGAATCTGCACTTCGTAGTTCTTCACATAGCGAAGGGTGCGGTCTTTAATCAAATCGGGTCGGACCTTGGCGATTTCACCGATATATTCAGCGAGCAGCGGCTCGAAGTCCTTCAGCAGCAGCTGTTCCAGCTCCAGAACCATGTCCTTGCGCAGCTGGAAGCCGTGCAGCAGGGCGACGCGCTGGCGGGAGATCCGGTCTCCGCGCAGCAGAATGGAGAGCTCGCGGAGCTTCTCATAAGCGAGGACATCATTCTCACGGAGGACGGATACGGCCTCCTGGCGGTTAATCTCCAGATCTTCCTTAATTCTGAGGATGTTACGGCCCAGCAGCTCATTAAGGGCATACAAATTTTCGTTCTGCCGTACTTTCCGCTGCGTATAGTAGACCAGTCCGGCTATCACGATGCCGCCAGCACCGCACAGCGCCATCTGCTGCAGGCTCTGGCCGAAATAGACCGAGGCCAGAGTCAGCAGAAGAATAAGCAGCAGCCGGGTATGCATCTTGCGCCCGGCAATGGATACCGCCTGCTTCTCCACGGGGGTCAGTGAGGCACGGCCGCAGCGGGTGCAGCGTTCCTCGCCCAGGGCGGTGTAACGCCCGCAGCGGCGGCAGATGCGGAGCTTCTCATAAGAATAGCGGGGAGCCTTGAACGGCCGGAAGGTAACAGGTTTCTTCTTACTCACGGGTAGGATCGCCTCCGTTCAGTGCAGCAAGGAGCCGGTCGTCTATATCCTCACGGGTAAGCGGCTTCCGCTGGCGTGAAGCGTATAAGGAGATCTGAATAACGGCATAGAGGAACGTTATCCCGAGTATGACGTATGTAATCATGGAACTCTTCCTTTCTCTCTGGTTACGGTCTTTTAATCAAATATTCAGGAACACGGCGTATACTTAGAATAATCCATCCGTCTCAAGATGGCGATTCTACCAGACGGGAGTGCCGGTCCAGCGGTCACAATGTTGATGTTTACAAGGTTTAATTATATCATAATGGCATACTATTTACAGAATTTAGCTATGCTGCCGGATTTGCCAGATCCGCCGAATTTAACACAAGAGGAGCCCTATTTATGCTTCGTACACACCGTAACCCCAGAACGATCAAGAATAGACTGCAGCGCATTTTTCCTGCATTGCTGCTGATTCTATGCATCGCTGTCCTGCCTTTCGGAGACGCAGCGGCCAGCGCTGCTTCTGCCGCGCCGTCCCATATTGATGCTGTACTGCTGATTGATGTCAGCAACTCCATGAACAAGAGTGACAAGAACAAGATCGCGAATGAAGCGATGAAGATGTTTATAGATATGCTGTCCACGCAAGGAGACAAGGTAGGGATCGTTGCCTATACCGACAAGGTGCAGCGCGAGAAGGCCCTGCTTGGCATCACCTCTGCCGGGGACAAACAGGATTTGAAGGATTTCATCGACGGACTGAACCGCGGACCTTACACGGATATAGCGGTCGGAATGGAAGAAGCTGTGAAGGTGCTGGAGAACGGCAGCGATCCTGGCCATGAGCCGATGATCGTAATGCTGGCCGACGGCAACAATGACTTAGATGAAGCCAGCGGAGCTACACAGGCCCGGTCGGATCAGGAACTGAAGGCCGCTGTAGAAACTGCGAAGCAGAAGGGGTATCCGGTCTACACGATCGGGCTCAATGCGGATGGTAAGCTGAACAAGGAGATTCTGTCTAATCTGTCCGATCAGACAGGCGGCAAGGCGTTCACAACAGATTCCGCGGATGATCTGCCGCAGATTCTCAGCGAGATTTTTGCCAGCCATCTGAAGCTGAAGGTGGTGCCGGTGCCGTCGATTACGGCAAATGGCGACTATCAGGAAGTGACGGTCAATGTGCCGAACGGCAGTGTACTGGAAGCGAATATTTCAATTATGTCCTCGCAGCCTGTAACCGCTAAGCTGAGTGATCCTTCCGGGAAGGAAGTCGCGATTCCTTCGGATGATGTGCTGGTGTCCAAGTCGTCTACCTACACGCTGATCAAGCTGCTCTCGCCGGAGCAGGGAGACTGGAAGCTCCAGGTCAAGGGTGTGGCGAAGGACAAGATCGATATCAATCTGGTATTCAACTATGATCTGGAGCTTAAGATTGATGCGCTGCCTTCCCAGTCCTACCGCAAAGGCGACACCGTCGACATCTCCTCGCATCTGTTCAGCAACGGTGCTGAGGTTACAGAGAGCAGCTTGTACCAGGAGATGAAGGCAGTGCTGCTGGCTACAGATGTTGATACCGGCACGGTGCAGCAGATTCCGATGGACAATTCGGGTGCTGAGTTTAAGGGTGCTTTTGAAATACAAGACAATCATGAATACGACCTGAAGGTCCGGGCTGAAGAGAGCAGCTTCTACCGGGAGAGCGATGTACTTAAGATCAATGCCAAGACGGGAACGGTGGCTACCAGCCCTCCGGGAGCGGGGACTACTACTGGTGAAGAACCGGTAACGGATCAGAAGTCCTCGAACACTCTGTACTATATTATTGGCGGGATTGTACTCCTGCTGGCTGCCGCCGCCGCATTCTGGCTGCTGCGCCGCAGATCAAACCGCGGTTTTGTCGGACAGCTGGTTGTGGAAGTGCTGGACGGCAATACCGGAGAGAAGACCTATC